>NZ_NPJL01000013.1:0-235 GCF_002251325.1 Prevotella sp. P4-67 | reverse complement strand
TTAGGCTTACCTACAGGCTGGCTTCCTTCTGCAAAGGTACTAATCCATCTCCAAATAGTCTCACGTCTGATGCCAAAAACTCTTGCTAATTCTGCCTTACTGACTCCATTTACCAGATGTGCGTGCAATATCATACGTTTTTGGTCGTCTGATAGGCGCTTAATGCAAGATTGCTTGCGTTGAAGTGCTGGTTCTTGGAACTTTAATACTTCATTTTTGTTCTCTTTGCCCATTT
>NZ_NPJL01000012.1:0-25077 GCF_002251325.1 Prevotella sp. P4-67 | reverse complement strand
CCTATGGTTGGCTGCGCCGTCTTCTCAAGGCCAGTCATCCCCATGCCCGGGCCGACTATTATGTCTACGCCCTCCGGCACATCCTTCGCTGACCCTTTTAGTCTTGATGCCGACGTGCCCACCGCCGCCTGCCCAGCCTGTGCCCCACTTGCTGCCTTGCCGTGTGTGGCTGTCGCGTCGCCGTTCCCCTTTATTTATATTCCACCCCTTGGCGTGGCTCTGCGAGCCGTGCCGCCATGGATGCCGACAGCCCCCAAACCTGCTACGCGTCCACCAACAACAATTATCATTACATAAATAAACAACAAGACTATTATGGCAAATATCAAAAATCTCACTATGGGCAGCCAGCTGCTCAGCGACCCCCGTATCAACACCGTCAGCACCCTCTTCGGACTCTCCAGCAAGGCCGTCTATGTGCCCACCGGCAGCAAGATTTCCTCCAGCGTCTACGAGTATTCCGCCCAGGAGGAAGACAAGCTCAAGCATCTGCTTCCCCTTACCGGCGCAGCGCTCGCCGATGCCGCCCGCAACGTGAAGACCCTCAAGAGCCACGACATCGGCAATCTGCGCCTTGAGGTGTGCCTCTCTGCCGACCACCAGTTTGCTGCCATGCAGCTTTTCCGCTACAGCAACTTCGTCGCCACTCCCGTTACCTCTCTTTCTGTCTACGAACAAGCCGACGCAGCCACTGTGGCCGGTCTGCTGTAGACCGTAGACCTTTTCTGACATATACCTTTGAGGGCAACCATCACCCCTGCAGGCTCCGAGCCTGTGGGTGAGGGTTGCCCTCGTTGTCTTGTCCTGCTGGCGCTTGTCTTCCCCGCCGTGGCGGTGGCGCTGCGGCATTGGCGAGCTGTCGTCGGTCGGTTGCTTGCCGTGTCAGTCGCCCAAGGCTTTGGCCAGTTCTGCTTCCACCTTGTCCATCATCACCGTGGCGAGTGCCACCCGTCCGTCGGGAGCGATGAGATAGAGCGTCGGAATCCAGTTGATGTGATACAGCCGGTCGCTCTGGGTCTCTTTCTTCCACTTCTTCAGTTCGCTGTACTGCCACCACACCATCTTGTTGTCAGCGATATACTTCTGCCAAGCCTCTCTGTTGATGTCATAGGATATACCCGCTATCTGCAGACCTTTCTCCCCGTACTTCTGCCACAGTCGTTGCAGCGCCGGAGTCTCCCTTCGGCAGTCGGGGCACCACGATGCCCAGAAGTTGATAAGCACATACTTGCCCTTCAGGTCGCTCAGCCTTACCGCCTTGCCGTCCTTGCCGGTGCCCACCCTCATGTCGGGGGCTTCGGTGCCTGCCTTGAGCAGGTCGGTGGCATACTTCTCGTCCAAATCTTGTGCCGTGGCATGGGCTATTACCGCCATCAGTGCCACCATGATTGTGATTATTCTTGTCTTCATACCTTATATTATTATAGTTGCAAAAGTAGCCATTTCTTTCTGCCTCGCCGCTATGCCGATGGTTAAAAAAGTGGAAAACGCCACAAACTCGTCATGTCCCGTCATCCTGCAGTCATCCTCCGCCCATATCTCCGCATCCGTTCCATCTCCATTTATATCCCTAATTGCCAAGTCTACTAAGCAAATGGTACGGATGAAAACTTTTTAACGGCCAATATTTTTATTTATCTCCATTTTTATTTCGGGCAAACACTATTATTTCGTAAATTTGCATCACAATAATCGTTATAATAGAGCGAAAATGAATAAAAGTCATATCCTATGGGGATGCCTGAGTTTGCTCACGCTCACCTCTTGCTTCAAAGACGAGGCTCCCAATGCCGAGTGCGACATCGTCCAGGCATGGATACATGCCGACGACCCCTCCGCCATGTTTTACCAGGCGAGCGACAGTCTTGTCTATGTCATTTCCGACAAGACCGACATCCGCTTCACCGTCCGCCGCAAGGCCGACATCACCGCCCTTGCCCCCCAGTTTGCCATTACTCCCGGAGCCGTCATGACTCCCGCCAATGGCAGCGTCCACGATTTCTCCCAGGGCCCTGTCGTCTATCGTGTCACCTCTGAGGATGGCGCCTGGCACCGCGACTACACGGTGTCTGTCGTCCCTGTCACCCAGACCGTGAGCGACGAGTATAACTATGACTTTGAAAACTATCGTCTCAACAGCAAGAACAAGTACTATGTATGGAGCGACGAGGAGCATGGCGTGATGACCGACATCTGGGCATCAGGCAATGGCGGCTTCAACGTCTCCAACTCCAATGCCGCCCCCCTCGAATATCCCACCATTCCTCTTGAAGATGGCTTCGAGGGTAATGCCGTGCGCCTCGTCACGCGCAAGACCGGCGCCTTGGCGCAGACGCTCAACAAGCGCATCGCCGCGGGCAACCTCTTCCTCGGTGAGTTTGACCCCCTCGGTGCCCTTCAGGACCCCCTCAACGCCACTCGCTTCGGCCGTCCGTTTGACAAGCGTCCCAAGCAGTTGAGTGGTTACTATCGTTATACCCCCGGTCCCACCTTCCAGAATGTCGATGGCTCTCCCGTCGAGGGCAAGAAGGATGTCGCCGACATCTACGCTATCTTCTACCGCAACCATGATGCCAATGGCAATGCCGTGACCCTCAATGGTGCCAACGTGCAGACCAGCCCGCTCATCGTCGCCAAGGCCATCATGTCCGAGGTGCCCCCCACTACCGAGTGGACCCCCTTCAGCGTAGACTTCACCTATCTCTCTGAGATAGACCTTGACCTGCTCGAGAACCGAGGCTACAGCCTTGCCATCGTCTTCTCATCGAGTGCCGACGGAGCCTACTTCCAGGGCGCCATAGGCAGCACCCTCGACATCGACAAGGTGCGTCTCATCTGTGAGACCCAGGAGTAACCCCCATCCATACATCCAATGACAACGACAATGAAGAAAATCACCATACTCACCCTGCTCATGACCCTGGCGCTCACCGCCAGCGCCATCAGCCTGCCCGACAGCCTCAATTACACCGTCCGCCTGGGCTACAACATCGGTGGCACGGCGCCCATAGGCATGCCTGCCACCATCCGCAAGATGAACAAGTTCTACTTCAAGCCCAACTTCTCTCTGGGCATCGATGTCCAGCGCGACATGTGGGGCTCGTGGGGTCTGCTCACCGGTCTCCACCTCGAGAACAAGGCGATGAAGATCGACGCCACCGTCAAGAACTACCACATGGAGATGACTAAGGACGGCGACCGCATCGAGGGCGTCTACACCGGCAATCTGGTGACCGAGTGCGAGGAGTGGATGCTCACCGTGCCCGTCAATGCCACCTTCCGTACCGGTAATGTGTTGCTCAAGTGTGGCCCCTACATCTCCTATGTCTCCACGCGCGTCTTCAAAGGCCATGTCTACGACGGCTATCTGCGCGAGGGCGACCCCACCGGCACACGCATCGAGCTGGGCAATACGCCAGACTCTTGGGGAACCTACGATTTCAGCGACCAGATGCGCCATCTGCAGCTGGGTGTCAACCTCGGTGCCGACTGGCAGTTCCACCACCGCTGGGGCGTCTATGCCGACCTGGCGTGGGGCGTCACGGGCGTACACCGCAGTTCGTTCCACACCATCGAGCAGACGCTCTATCCCATCTTCGGCACCGTGGGTGTCATCTACAGACTCAAGTAATAACAGAATAAATATTCTAAACACACGATTATGATGAAAAAACTACTTACACTTTGTGCTGCCCTGGCCTGCACTATTGGTGCGACAGCCACTGGTTATAAGGGCGGTCTGTCCGTGGTGCTCAACGGCACCCCTTCCAGTTATCAGCAGGCCAATATTGAGGTAATACGTCAGGATGACGGCAAGTATGAACTTAAGCTCGCTGACTTCGTGATGCCCAACGGCGACGGCAAACTCTACGTGGGCACCATCGACATGCAGAACGTCGAGGCTGTCGAGAGCAACGGCGAGACCATCCTCAGCGCTGCCCAGCAGATAACCATAGCCCCTGGCAGCGACCCCGACCAGATGTGGCTCGGTCCCGCTCTCAGCGTTACCCCTATACCCGTCAAACTCAAGGCCAGCCTCAAGGGCAATGCTCTCCGTGCCAGCATCCACATCCCCTTTGCCACGATGGGTCTGGATATCGACGTGCTCTTCAACTCGACCGTTCTGCAGATTCCCAACTCGGGCTTCGAGGACTTCCACATCGAGAAGTCGGGCAGCAAGTCGGGCTATGAGCCCAACCACTGGCACTCCTTCCTCAGCGCCACTGGCATGTATGCCTCTACGCAGAATGCCTTCAGCGACATCCACACCAGTGTCAGCAAAGATGTGCGCCCCGGCACTGTCGGCAAGTCGAGCATCCTCGTCAAGGCCACCAGCATCTTTGGTATCGTAGCCAACGGCACTATCACCACCGGCCGCATGAATGCCGGTGACCTCTCTGCCACTTCTCCGCTCAACCACGCCTTCCTCGACCTCACCAATGCCGACAAGGATGGCCATGGAGATCCCTTCTACACCAGGCTCGCCGGCCGCCCCGACTCTTTGGGCGTCTGGGTCAAGTTCCGCCAGGCTGTAGCCCAGCCCGACGACCCCCATGCCAGCCTCAATGCGGTCATCACCGACGGCACCCGATACCAGGACCCACAGGACAAGGAGTACGACAACATCGTGGCCAAAGCTACCGACACCCTCATCACCAGCCAGAACGAGTGGGTACGCCTGTCCATCCCCTTCGACTACGCCACCTATGAGGCCAACCGTGCCGAGGCGTGCGCCATCTTGGTCACCATGTCTACCAATGCCCACCCCGGTAAGGGTAGTGCCGGCGACGAGTTCTATATCGACGACCTCGAGCTGGTCTATCTGCCCAAGGTGCGCGGCATACGTGTCTTCGGCAATGAGGTCCAGAACTTCGACCCCGCCGTCAGCGACTATGACATCCGTGTGCCCGAAGAGCCCACAGCCGATGTGGTTGTGCCCACAGCCCCAGGCTATACCACCGCAACCTTTGTCAACAAGGCTGCACGCACCATCAGCCTCGTGGCTTTCGGCGACGACCTGCAGCGCCATACCGTCTATACCCTCAAGTACACCGTAGACCCCACGGTGACCAATGGCATAGACTCTGCCACGGCTGGTGGACATGACCAGGTGGTGGCTGTGTATAACATCAACGGACAGAAGGTAAGTGCCATGCAGCCCGGCCAGCTCTACATCATCCGCTATGCCGACGGCACTACTGTCAAAGTGATGGGCAAGTAAATATGTACCTTATTATAATATAACCGGCGGAGGATGCTGTCTGTACTTGTGGTGCAGATGGCGTCCGCCGCCGTCTTTTTTCAACCTAATCTGAACCTCTCTCATGGACATAATCTTTCACATCGAGTATTACGTTTACGCCGGCGAACAGGTAGCAATCAATATTGTCGATGCCGCCGACGGCGTCACCCTCCACCGTCATCTTATGAATACCGATGACAATGCCCACTGGACCTTCGACTGGAACGCCGACGCATGGACTGCCGACGCGGCCGACTATTTCTTCACCATCGAGCATGCCGGCACCACGCTGAGGCGCGAGTGGACCACCATCCGTCATCGTCTCGACCTGCCGCGACGCCCGCAGACCTCGGTGAGGGTCTATTGCCGATGGATAGACATGCCCCACGACACCTATAGATACAGCTCGGCGTTTACCGAGTGTCTCCATCCCCATCCCGTACACCCCGTCCATTCGCCCGGCGACCGCTGCGTGCGACTGGTATGCCGTGCCCCGCAGTTGCGCTCGGGCCACCGGCTGGTGCTCACCGGCTCCGACCGCATCCTCGGCGAGTGGAACCCGCAGCAGGGCATCCCCATGACCGAGCACGGATACAACGAGTGGGTGGCAGAGATAGCCGCCGACCTGCTCACCGATGCCCACCTCGAGTTCAAGTTTGTCATCATCCCCGACGACTCTTCTTCCCCCATCTGGGAAGAATGCTCCAACCGCCATCTCACCGTCACCCCTGCCTCCGGGCTTGCGGTCTACGAGCTCGACCAGTCGTTCTATCCCCTCTCCGACGAGCGCGTGGCCGGCACCCTCATCCCCGTCTTCTCGCTGCGTTCCGAGGGCAGCTTCGGCGTGGGCGACTTCGGCGACCTCTCGGCGATGGTCGACTTTGTGGCTTCCACCGGACAGCGGGTGCTGCAGGTGCTGCCCATCAACGACACCACCGTGACCCACACCTGGACCGACAGCTATCCCTACAGCTGCATCAGCGTCTTTGCCCTTCACCCCCAATATGCCGACCTGCGCCAGCTGCCGCCGCTTGCCTCTGCCAGCCGCCGCGACTACTATGCCCGTCTGCAGCAGCAGCTCAACGGGCTTCAGCAGATAGACTATGAGCGCATGATGCAGGCCAAGGAAGCCTATCTCCATGAACTCTACGACCAGGAGGGTGCAGAGATGATGGCCACCGACGCCTTCCGCACCTTCTTTGACGAGGCTGCCCAGTGGCTGGTGCCCTATGCCCAGTATTGCAGGCTCCGCGACACCACGCGCACCACCGACTTCAGCCGTTGGCATGGTCATACGGCGTGGGATGAGGCCGACCGCGCAGCCCTCTCCACCCCAGGCTCCGTCGAGTATGCCGAGGTGGCTTACTACTACTTCGTACAGTACATCCTGCATACCCAGATGACGGATGCCCACGACCATGCCCGCCGCTGTGGCGTCATCCTCAAGGGCGACATACCCATCGGCGTTCACCGCCAGAGCTGCGATGTGTGGATGGAGCCCGGCTACTTCTGTCTCGACGGTCAGGCGGGCGCTCCACCCGATGATTTTGCCGTAGATGGGCAGAACTGGAGGTTCCCCACCTACAACTGGCAGGCCATGCTCGACGACGGCTGCCAGTGGTGGAACCGCCGCTTCACCAATATGGCACACTACTTCGACGCCTACCGCATAGACCACGTCCTTGGCTTCTTCCGCATCTGGGAGATACCCATCCACGCCGTGCGCGGCCTGCTCGGACAGTTTGCCCCGGCGCTGGCGTTTACGCCCGAGGAGATAGAGTCCTACGGGCTCCATTTCTCTACCGCCATGCTCGCCCCCGTCATCACCGACGACATGGTCGATACCCTTTTCGGCGACCGTGCCGGGAGCGTGCGCCACTACTGCCTCGACGCTGTGGGCAACGGCACCTACACGCTGCGTGCCGACTACGACACCGAGCGCAAGATAGCCGACCTCGTCGAGGCTGGCCGCTGCGACAGTCAGCTGCTCGGCGGACTCTACACCCTCGTCGACGATGTGCTCTTCCTCGCCGACCACCGCGTGGCGGGTACCTATCACCCCCGCATCTTAGCCCGCAAGACCTGGGCTTACCGCCGTCTCTCCGACAGTGCCCGTCGCGCCTTTGACCGTCTCTACGACGACTTCTACTACCACCGCAACAACGGTTTCTGGTATGGCGAGGCGATGAAGAAACTGCCGCCGCTCATCGAGGCCACCCACATGCTCGCCTGTGCCGAAGACTTGGGCATGGTGCCGTCGTGTGTGGCGCCCGTGATGGAGCAGTTGCGCATCCTGAGTCTGGAGATACAGACCATGCCCAAGGCCTCGACGCGCTTTGCCGATGTGAGCCGCTATCCCTACCGTTCGGTCTGCACCTTCTCGTCGCACGATATGGCGCCCCTGCGTCAGTGGTGGGACGAGGACCCGCTGCGCACGCAGGACTATTATGCCTCTGTGCTCCACCACGATGGCGAGGCGCCTCACCCCATGCCTGCGTCGTTGGCAGAGGAGGTGGTAGCCGCCCATCTCGCCTCGCCCTCGATGCTCTGTGTGTTGAGTTTGCAAGACTGGCTCGCTCTCGACGACCGTCTGCGGTTGGCCGACCCCAACGGCGAGCGCATCAACATCCCCGCCAACCCTCACCACTACTGGCGGTACCGTATGCACATCACCATAGAGCAGCTATCTGCCGACGCTCATTTCTCCCAGCATATCAGTGAGATGATTGAGAGGGCGGGGAGAAAGTATTAGAAGCCCCAACCCAGCCCAAAAGCCCCTCCCCATGCCCTCCCCAAGGGAGGGCACTGAAAAACTAAAACCCACTATCAAATTGAAAGTTGATGACGGAGAAACAGCTGTTTTACCCTTTATTATCTGTCTATTTTAGCCTTATTTTAGGCGATTTGCAGAAAGAGAAGTTACAAATCGTAAGCATTTTCCGTTTTGGTCATAAAAAAAGGGGACTTTTTCAGTGCCCTCCCAAGGGGAGGGAGCTCTTTTCTGCTGTGTTTGAGATGGTTGGGTGCAGCTCCTTCCCCTTGGGGAAGGTTGGGATGGGGCCTCTATGTTGGACGGTACGCACCCCCGGCAACTCTGTAGGAGTTGCGATTTCATAGCCCAGGGTTGAGGCGTGCAGCGCCTCTACCCTGGGTATATGTATAATAAGGTGTAGCAACGCTGTAAGTGTTGCGGTTAGCCGAAGGCGTTATACTCAATCTGATAATAATCACCTCCCCATTCCTATCCATTATCCTGCTGCGGGTAACGCCTACGGCTAATCGCAACTCCTGTAGAGTTGCCAGGTTAGTGGGGGCGCTTACCCAGGGTAGCGTGCTTCGCCCGCAACCCTGGGCTGGGGAAACGCAACTCCGTCAGAGTTGCTGCTGCTTGCGGGCTTTCTGCCAACAATAGCTCCCACATTGCTGCTGCTTGCGAGGTTCTATCTATAATATCTCCCCACATTGCTGCAACTTGCGAGGGTATGCCCCTTTATCACTGTACCATATTCACAATAAATATATGGATGGGTGGTGAAATCGGTACGGCTATCATAATTATCATGATTTACTATAAAAAAAACGGCGCATCATTTCGCGCAAATTGAAATAATGGCTATATTTGCACATCATCATCTTTATCTATGTCACAATCACTGAGTAAAATATATATCCATCTCGTCTTCCATGTCAAATCGACGAGCCCGAGAATATCCGGGGAGGAAACCCAACATCTGCATGCCTATATCGGCACTGCTATCAACAAACTTGGATGTTCCACCATCATTGTGGGTGGTACCGGTGACCACGTACATGCCCTTTTTGTGCTGTCGCGCGAGGTAACCATATCCCAAGTGGTTAAGGAGATAAAGCGCAACAGTACTGTGTATCTGAAAAAACTACACCCCTGCTACAACCATTTCGCATGGCAGAATGGCTATGCCGTTTTCTCCTTCGGCCAATCGGGCGTTGACAATGCCACAAAATATATCAGCAACCAAGTCGCCCATCATGCAAAGGTCAATTTTGAGGATGAGTACCGCCTGCTATTGGAGAAATACAATATCGAGTACAATCGCGACTATGTCCTGCAAGATTAGGCTTGGCGGATGCCAATGTTAATTGAACGCCCGCATCGGTTAATGAGGCGACAGCAAATGGTAATCCCCGCACTCGTTTGAGGTTATGTGGTGTGTATGGCACGTGCCAAGGCATTATGTGAGTAGTGTGCGGTGTATGGTACGTGCCCAATGGGAATATGTGAGTAGTTTACGGTGTATGGTACGTGCCCAATGGGAAAATGTAAGTGGTATACGGTGTATGGCACGTGGACAATGGAGATATGTAGTTAGTCCATAGAGGGATGGTACGCACCCCCGGCAACTCTGTAGGAGTTGCGATTTCATAGCCCAGGGTTGAGGCGTGCAGCGCCTCTACCCTGGGTATATGTATAATAAGGGTAGCAACGCTGTAAGTGTTGCGGTTAGCCGAAGGCGTTACCCGCAGCAGGATAATGGGCAGGAATGGGTTGGTGGAAACCATAAGATTGAGCATAACGCCTACGGCTAATCGCAACTCCTGTAGAGTTGCCAGGTTAGTAGGGGTGCTTACCCAGGGTAGCGTGCTTCGCCCGCAACCCTGGGCTGTGGAATCGCAACTCCGTCAGAGTTGCTGCTGCTTGCAGGGGGACATTACGTGTTCTCCCCACTATTTACTGCTCCTGCGAGGATGATGAAACAAAAACAGCCACCCGTGTAATCCTGATTATCATGCAGGGCATAACACCTATGGACTAATCCTTTTTTCCCGGCGCGAGCCGGGCTTTTTTTCCCGCCGTAGGCGGACTTTTTGTATTTGTAGGTTTTCAGCCTGCCTATGGGCAGGCGCGACTGGGTGGGGCGGTGAATATCCGAGAGCTTGCTCTCGTGGATATTTCCGCTCCACTCTGGCGCATAGGGCGAAGCCCTGAAAAGCTGCAAATCTTTTTGTGTTATTCTCCCATTGCCTTTCTCCCTGTTTTAGAATGACTTTGGAGCTGTGCTGATTACCTCTGCTGGCTCGTATCATTTGATACGTGGGCACGTGCCTATTGAACCGTGAGCTCGTGACTTATGATACGTGGGTACGTATCGTATGATACGAGGTGGCTGACTTGGTCGCGGGGGCGCTCTCGGCACTCTCCTTGGCGCTGGCGCCGTCAATAAAAGTTAAAAGAGTGGGTGGGGTAGTTAAATATCTTGAATTTCTGCGGGGCTGTTGGCGCTGTGTATACGATTTATCCTTAAATTTGCGATTGACAATATACATCTAACAACTCTTGAATCGCTTGATTACTAAGTCTGATTCTGTCTCATCTACAGTGGACTAATCCATTACGAGAGTTAACGAGGCATTACTTGCGGCCGTTGCACCATAGTGCTGTGCCACAACCGCGCCCCGCTGCGGCCGCCCTAATTAATCCAATAAACTAACACACAACGGACATTTGTGGCTGTCCCTAACTAAACTCCTACCATTATGAGAAAACTAAACCCTGTTTCTCGTTCTGCCCCAAAGAGAGGCAACAGTTGCTTCTTGGGCATCGGCACATCCATGCGCTTGATAGCCATTCTCCTGTGCTCCCTGTTTTCTACCGCCGCGTTCAGCGCCCCTACTGCCACCGACTACGGTCTGAAGGTGGCTGGCGTAGATGTGACCAGTGACAACTGCGCCGACCTGAGCGTCATCGACGGCGTCAAGGGCACGGTGAGCTACGACCCTGCCACCAAGACGCTCACGCTCCAGGACGCGACCATCGACAAGGCTGACGAATTCACTATCGAAAACAAAAGCGTAGACGGACTGAAGGTAAACATCGTGGGCACCAACAATCTGAGTACAACGAAATTCGCAAGTATAAGTATTGAAAAGACAACGACCTTCCAAGGCTCTGGAACGCTCAAGGTAAAGGGCAATTCTTATGGAATCAGTGTCGGATACGACAATGTGGATATCATCATCCGTGATTGCAAGATGTATATAGAGGGAGAATGGGGTATAGACGGATTCGTTAGGAATACCACCCTTACCATCATCAACGCTAACATCGAAATAAACAGTCTCAAAGAGGTGATAAGCAGGATGGACAACCTCTCTCTCCAGCGCTGCGCCATCACCGAGCCCGCCGGAGCCATATTTGACGCATCGCAGCGATGCATAGTTGTGGACGGAGCGCGCGTGACAGGCAAACTGGTGATAGCTCCCGAGAAACCCGTATTCAAGGTGGCTGGCGTAGAGGTGACCGATGCCAACAGTGGCAATCTGACCACCATCGTCGGCGTGGAGGGCAAAGCCTCGTACGACCCCGAGACGCAGACGCTCACGCTCGACAATGCCACCATCACCACCAACGCAGTGGCGGGTATAGCCAACGAGAGCGCAACGGGACTCCAGGTAAAACTGGTGGGCAACAACACCATCACCTCGGCGTCGGCTGCAGGCATGGTGATAGGCAGACAGACCCGCATCGTAGGCGACGGCAAACTCAAGGTGACCAGCACGGGCGCGAGCGCCATACTGATGCAGGGCGCGCCCCTCAGCATCGAAGACTGTAGCGTGGTAGCCGAGGGCAAGTATGGCATCTATGCCGACAAGGGCGATGTCAAGGAGGTGCTCACCATCCGCACGGCGAGTGTCGAGGCACAGGGCGCGAGTGGCTCTATCGCGGGGCTCAGCAATCTGCTGTTAGACCGTTGCATCATCAGCCAACCCCAGGGTGCAGCCTATGACAAGGCGCTCAAGGGCGTGGCAAAAGACGGTGGGCTGGTGACCGACCGCGTGGTGATAGACATAGAGAAATACGGACTGCTGATAGGCGGTATCGATGTGACGAGCGCCAACTATGACGCCATCGACAAGCTCCGTGGTGTGACAGGCTCCTTAAGCTACGACCCTGCTAAAAAGATTCTCAGAATGGCGTATGTCAATATCCCCACCGACGACGACAAGGTGGCGGTACACAACCAGTCGGTAGACGGTCTCAAGATAGAAATGACAGGCGATAACACCATGAGTGGAGGCACAGGATGTATCTTAGAACGCCCCACCACCATCACAGGAAGCGGTAATATGACCATCACCGGCACTAAGGGCTGCGGCGTCGCGCTCAAAAACACCATGCTCACCATCAAGGGCATCGAGGTGAGAGTAAGCGGTGCGACCGAAGGCATAAGCGGCGACAAGTCGGCAGGCTGCGGACTCGCTGTCAACGATGCCCATGTCGAGGCAGAGGGCAGCCAGGGGTCTGTGGTAGGCATCAGCAAGCTCCAGCTCAATACGTGCTACATCAAGGAGCCGTCGGGAGCCGTCTTCGACGCCACTCTCAAGGGCGTGGCAGCCAAGGGCGCGCTGGTCAAGGAGAAGGTGGTGATGACACCGCCCATCAAGTATGGTGTGATGGTGGCTGGCGTAGAAGTGACGGTAGACAACTGCGCCGACCTGAGCGTCATCGACGGCGTCAAGGGTACGGTGAGCTACGACCCCGCCACCAAGACGCTCACGCTCCAGGACGCTACCATAGACAAGCCGGGCGACGATAATATCTACAACTATGGTCTGGATGGTCTCAAGATAAAGGTATTGGGTACCAATAGCCTGACCTCTGACCACAGCATAAGCATTAACCTCAAAGAGGAGACCACCTTCGTAGGTAATGGTACGCTGAAGATAAAGGGCTATTATTACGGCATCGGTATCAGAAGAAACGAGGTGAACTGCACCATCAGCGAATGTAAGATATATATCGAGAGCATGGCGGGCATAGACGGTAACTTTGCCAATAACGACCTCACCATCCGAGGCGCGTATATAGAACTCGACTGCCGCAACGATCTCATCTCCAGCATCACCAATCTCCATCTCGTAGACTGTGAAATCAAACAGCCCAAGGGTGCTGTCTATGACACAGCGTTGAAGGCTATAGTTGTGGATGGCGTGAAACAGAAGGGCAAGTTAGTCATAGAGCCCACCAACGTAGGCATAGGCGCCATAGACGCCGACGTGCCCGCCCGCAAGCAAGGCATCTACACGCTGCAGGGCGTCAAGGTGGCGCAAGACTGGAACTCTCTGCCTCCCGGCATCTATATCCGCGATGGCAAGAAGATGATTAAGCGGTAGCAGAAGCCCCTGCTGAAAGCCCCTCCCCAGCCTTCCCCAAGGGAGGGCACTGAAAAAGTCCCCTTTTTTTATGACCAAAACGGAAAATGCTTACGATTTGTAACTTCTCTTTCTGCAAATCGCCTAAAATAAGGCTAAAATAGACAGATAATAAAGGGTAAAACAGCTGTTTCTCCGTCATCAACTTTCAATTTGATAGTGGGTTTTAGTTTTTCAGTGCCCTCCCAAGGGGAAGGAACTGCACAAGCGGCCCATAATCCACTCTCCCATACCACATCTATACGGGTGAAGATAAACAGAGTTTTCCGCAAGCAACAGCAACGCTGTAAGTGTTGCGATTCCCCAGCCCAGGGTTGCGGACGAAGACCGCTACCCTGGGTGCAAGTACGACCATTATAGCAACGCTGTAAGTGTTGCGTTTAGCCGCAGGCGTTACCGCACCAGGTTGATGGGCGGAAATATATAGGACGATATTATCAGATTGAGTATAACGCCTTCGGCTAAACGCAACTCCTACAGAGTTGCTTCTCTTTATTATGTCAGTACCCAGGGTAGAGGCGCTGTGCACCTCAACCCTGGGCTATAAAATCGCAACTCCTACAGAGTTGCCAGGGGTGCGTACCATCCACGATGGGCTAACTATATCCATTGCCCCAAAGAGGCCACATCCAAACCACCACACGCCACATCCAAACCTTCCCCAAGGGGAAATGCCATGGAGGAGGCCGGTTTCACCCGCGCAGTGTTTAAGGAGATTGTGGCGCGCACTTTCTCCTTGACGAAGGTTGGGAATGGGCTCTCTTTGGCATCGCTGCAGGTGTCGCGCCTTGCCGTAGGCATGATACTCAATCTGATAATAGCCTCCTACCCATTCCTATTCATTTTCCTGCTACAGGTAACGCCTACGGCTAATCGCAACTCTTACAGAGTTGCCATATTAGTGGGGGCAGCTACCCAGGGTAGAGGCGCTGCACGCCTCAACCCTGGGCTGGGGAAACGCAACTCCTACAGAGTTGCCAGGGGTGCGTACCATCAACTATGGGTTGATCATACATAATGAACGAAGGCGCACCATCCGCAATGGACTTACCATACATGACCCTGGAGTGCGAGCCAACCACAATGGACTTGCCATACATGGCCTACAGGTGCGAGCCAACCACAATGGACTTACCATACATGGCCCACGGATGCGAGCCTGCCACAATGGACTTACCATACATGACCCAGGGATGAGCACTATCCACAATGGACTTACCATACATGGACATAGAGTCCACAAGCAGCAGCAACTCTGTAGGAGTTGCGATTAGCCGAAGGCGTTACCCGCAGCAGGAAAATGAATAGGAATGGATTGGTGGATATTATCAGATTGAGTATAACGCCTACAGCCAAACGCAACCCTGGGCAGGGAAAGCGCAACTCCATTACCTTTCGCTGCGCATTGCGCCGAGGCAGTTACCTTCGGTTCGGCGTTACTGCCACATGAGGGATGCCTCACATAACTTTCCTCAAGGGACATCAAACACGCAATCAGCATGCATTAAAAAAAGGGGGGAGGCTCGTTGCGAGCTCCCCCCCTTTTAAATCATGTTCAATTGTGAGATTCCTGATATTAGTAGATTATTGTTTCTTGGGCAACCATGTACAGATTTTCTTGTCCTTCCAACCATCTACCGATGAGTAATCAACCATATGGATGTTGCCGTCGGTGGTGGGCACGAGGAACTCCATGCGGGTGCCTTCGCGTGTGGGCTTCACGGGGGTGATCTTCACCTCGCCGTTGGCATCTGCCACTACCTGTACAGGTTTGTTGTAATCAGCGTCAATATTTTCGTCGCGCGCCAGCACCATGGGGCCGTAGATGACAGCCTGGTAGTTCCAAGCGTCGGGGTTGCTGCCGTGGGGCGCGTCGATGAGGCGGCATCGCATGTCAAAGGTCAACTCTATCTTGTCGCCCTTCTTCCACTTGCGTGTCAGGGTGAGATACTTGCCAGCCACTACGTTGTCGATGGCTTTGCCGTTGACCTTGACGATAGTGTTGGTGCTCCATCCGGGGATGCGGAGCATGAAGTCGTACTTCTCCTTCTGTGCCTCGTCGATGGTGATGGTCGCAGTGTTGGCGAGTGGGAACTTGGTGTCGATGGTGAATGTCACGGCGTTGCCCTTGAGGGTCTTGGCTGTGGCTGTGGCTGCGTTGTAGAGGTTTACGACGGGTCCGCGGTCGTTCTGCATCACGGCTACATAGGGTATATATGCCAATCCCATAGGTCCGCTCAGGTTGCAGCAGGTCACAGCCATGCCGTCGATGGTAGTACCCCATCCTCTGTCGGTCACCTTCTGACCGTTGAGCAGGTTGACGTAGCTGAATCCGTTGCCACCGGGCTTCATGGCACCGATGAGTCCGTTGTAGACATATTTCTCGATGAAGTCGACAGCAGAAGCGTCGCCAGTGATGCGCAGGATTTGGCTGCAGAGCTTCATCCAGGTCACTCCGGCGCAGGTCTCCATCATGCGCTCTATCTTGGGGTTGGTCTGCTCGAGGGCAGTATCGTCCCATGCCTCACCTCTCCACTTGGGATAGTAGGGATAGTCGGCACCACCGTTACCGATAATGGTAATCTCGTATTTCTTCAGGTTTTCAAAGAGGTTGAGCGTAGCCTGCTTCCACTTCTCCTCGCCGGTGCAGCGGTAGTACTCTACCAAGCCTTCATAGACCGAGAGCATCTCATAAGCCTTGGGGTAGCCATTGCCCATGAGTCGAGGACGTACGTTGTCGAGACTCTCCTGGAAGATGTTGGCGCCACGGCATCCGCCCTTCTTGATGAGATAGGTACAGAAGTCGAGGTAGCGCTTGTCGCCGGTGAGCTTGTAGATGCGCATCATGGGCTCCATCACCGAGTAGCTCTCGATGCCAGTGCGGCTCCATCCCTGGGTATTGATGTCTACCTTAGGAGCGTCGCCTATCTGGTCTATCACGCTGTTGGCCTCGGCAATCATCAGTTTGAGCACGCGTGGGTCTTTCTCCACATGTGCATAGTACTGCGAGAGTCCGAGCATGATATATTTGCGCTCCCAGAGGTCGCCACCCTTGGAGTCGGGCTGCTTTTCTACGGGCGAGCAGGCTATAGCACCGTTGCTCTGCACATACTTGAACACCTTGTTGACGGTGTGGACCAGTATCTTCTTGAGTTCGGGGTCCTTGTTATATGCATAAAGCATGGCTCCACTGCGAACAGCCTTGGCCCACATCTCACCAACAGCGAAATTGGGTCGGTTGACGTTGTTATCGTAGAACTCCATGAGGCGGTCGTAGGGCACGACGCCCTTGTTCCAATGCTCAACACTGTTGTGGATGTCATTGTCGAAGTATCCATGGAGCTGGATGCTGTGGTCTGAGAGTGGAGAAATCAGGTCTTTAACTTTCTCGTTTTGCGCAGAGGCAGACAGAGCGAGCATCATGGCTGCTCCGAGGCATAAGGTCTTGGTGATATTAGTCATGTTACTTTCAGAATTTGGTGCAAAGGTAAATATATAAATAGGTAGGGCGCCGGATGTCGTTGTTAATAAATGTTATTCGGCTCAAAACATGTGCGCAAAATTGCGCAAAAAAAAGAGAGACACTCCCCGCATGAGGAATGTCTCTCTTTATTTCTTGGGTTTTACCCTTGGGGATGCCGTTATTAAGCGTTGGTGTTAACCACTCTCTTTTCACGGATGCGGGCAGCCTTACCAGTGAGCTTGCGCAGATAGTAGAGCTTAGCGCGACGAACCTTACCTACCTTGTTCACCTCGATAGAATCGATGTTGGGTGACTCGATGGGGAAGATACGCTCAACGCCTACAGTACCAGACATCTTGCGAACGGTGAAACGCTTCTTGTCACCGTGGCCTGAAATCTTGATTACTACACCACGATAGAGCTGGATACGCTCCTTAGAACCCTCGACGATTTTGTAAGCGACAGTTACGGTGTCTCCTGCACGGAACTCAGGGAACTTCTTGCCGGTTGCAAACGCTTCTTCAGCAACTTTAATTAAATCCATTGTTGTTTTTAAATTAAATATTGTTTGTCGTTCCAACCCAACATGGCATGACAACTCTTCCATCAACCAGCGGTTAGGCCGAAAAGCGGTGCAAAATTACTATTTTTTTCACTATGTACCAAATATTTAGGTAAAAAAACAGCTTCTCGGCTCCCATTTTTGTCACTCCCATTTGCCGGCCTTGAAGATTTCATAGAGCGCCTTGGACCATTGCGCATAGCCTTCTTTCTTGAGATGCGGGTCTTTCGAGAGATAATAGTCACGCACGTTTTTCAAATTGATACCACAGTATTTTCCCACTTCCAGCACTCGGCAGTTATAACGCTGGGCAATGGCACGCTGCACTGCGGAAAGCTGCATCCACTTGCGGTTGCGCTCGGTTTTCTCGAATGCCTCCTCGTCAAAGGAGCCGTCGGCGCGCAGCACTTCCGGTGCATTGAAATCAAAATTGAAATAAGAGGGCATGAACCAATAAATCTCCGTGTTGGGGAGGTTGCTCTTCAGATATTCCATCAGTCCTTTATAGCACGACCACAGGCTTACTTTATCCGTCCAGTTGCAACTTTTTGTCCAGCCCGAAGCATCCTTTCCTGTATAAAACACCACATACTCTTCCACACGAGGCCCATCGGTGACAGCTACTTGCAACCCGCTCTCCTTGGTGTCGACCCAGACCTTGTTGTTCTTGTCATAATAATAGGAGATGGTGAAACTGTTGTCGCCGTTGTCTACGGCCGACCACCCTGCTCCATAGAACTTGGAAGCTAACCACTCTCTGGTTTGTGCCACGCTCATGCCGGCAGGCAATGTAAGATTCACCCTCGGGCTTCTACCTACATGAAAACAAATTTCACCTCCATGCTTTGAGGGCGCGATGATTTCTATACGGTTGCCATGCCTGTTGGGATTGGCATAGGGGAATACCAGCATGTTGCCCGCAGCCCGTTGGGCTTTCGGAGTAGCCTTCAGAATTTTCCGCAGAATTTTCTCACAATAGGCCTTGGCAGCTTCTTTCGAATCCAGCACACTCTTGGCTGCAGTTCGCTTGCTGCCCTGCATCCAGGGTTCATCGTCAATACTTCCTTCCACACCCGTGTCAGGGTCTGTGAAGTTCATATCGTTGGTGTTGGAAATCATAATGATGTCGATGGGCAGACTATCCTTGAGTGCTACCAAAAGCTTTGCCCTGCCCAGAGTGCCGTTCATGGTAGCAGGAGCTGAATCTGAACCACCATAGGAAATGTACCTGCGGTTGAGTTTGGGGTAGAAAATGCATCCCGTTTGGTCAGCAAACTGTTGCTGCCAGGGCGTCCCGTCTCCCAAACTGTCGAAGAGTGTCCAGAATCCTTTCCCTTGCAAAATTTTCTCCTGCGCATGCAGCTGCCCCCATAGAGGCAACAGCATGACCCATACTACAAAAAGTTTTTTCATGATAAATGTGTTATTTGTTTAGTGAATAATGATCAGACGCTACTGGTTGAGCACACGCTGCAGGCGGCTTATACGCTCGCCGGTGGGCATCTGGGTGTGCTCAAGTCCGCCCCAGCCGAATACCTTCAGGGCTTCGTCGATGCGCTTCAGGGCGCGACGGTTGCCCTTGGCCTGTAGTTCTGCTCTGAGCAGACGCACCTTCTCGCAGCACTGTATGCCTTCGACCAGGCGGTCGAACCTCATGCTGCTGCGGCCACCGGGATAGACGATATAGGTGTCGCCGGCGGGCCAGGAGCGGAAGCGGGTGTCGCGCATGGGGTCGGCAGTCCAGCTGTTGTAAGCCCAGCGCAGCAGACCGTCGTATCCCTGCACCATGGCGTGGATGGGGATGAAGGCGCCCTCGGCGGGGTCGGAGAAGGTGAAGGTGTTGGGGAAGCTCTCGGTACAGCATATATAGCAGGTGGTAGACTGACCGCGGCTGCGGCGCTCGGCGATGATGCTGCGGTCGAGCGGGCTACCGTAGGGAACGCTCAGGTCGGCGAGCTCGTGCTCTATCTCCTTGTGGTAGTTGCCGGCGAGGGTGATGTGGAAGTCGGCATCGGCTTCGCGTATCACAGCGATAGCCGACTGCATATCTTCGAGCTGGCGTTCGTCCATAGAGATGGCGGCACGCTCAAACCAGCCACGCTGGCGCAGGTGTCGGGCGAAGTCGCGCAGGAAGGGCAGCCAGTAGTCGCGGTAGGCGGCGTCTTGCGGACGGGCGTTGACAAATTTCACCGTATTGGAAGCCTGGTCGTAGTAGTCGAACTGCAGCGCCCAGGGTATCATGGTGTAGCAGTCGATGGTGCCGGTGATGCCCACCTCGCGGGTCATGAACTCTACCCAGCGGTCAAACACGGTGTAGTCGTATTTCCACTGTCCGTCGACGGTCAGCGTGCGCTGTATCATGCTGCCGAAGGGGTCTTCGGTCTGTCCGTTCCAGGGGTGGTGCATGATGCTGGCAGTGATGGACTTCTGTCCGGCGTCGGCAAGCATCTTCATCACGGGGAGCATGGCGTCGAAGTGCTCGCGGCTCCACAGTTTCACGTTCATGACACGCGCCACGGCGTAGGGGTTCTGCCACAGGTCGAGGTCGAAAGCCCAGTCTTTGGGCGCAGGCAGTTGGCGGCTGCCCACCTTGACCTCGAGTGCCACTTCGGCCTTCTCTCCCTTGTCGCCGGTGAGGACTATCTTACCTTTATATATACCCGCGCGCGTGATGGCAGGCACCCACACGTTGACCCAAACCGGGCGGGTGGTGCAGCGGGGGATACGGTCGATGTGGGGACCATAGACCATGTCGGCGACCATCGACGAGTCGAAGTCGGCCTTGTTGGGACGGTGCCCGCAGTTGGATTTGCCGTTATGGTTGAGCTCGTCGGTCATCACATATCCCACAAATCCGGCGTTGACGGCCTTGGCGTCTATCACCTCTCTGCCACAGGTCAGGGCTGTAGCCTCTACGCGTGGCGATACGATGTCGTGGCGCGTCCATACCACAGCCTGAGCCATGACGCGCTCGCCAGCCCATGCGTCGAGCCTCAGGGTCTTTGCCATGCGCCCACGGGGCACGTTCATCTTGGCGTAGCGGACATCGGTGGAGCCCCACGCCATTTGCACTGCATCGGGCACGCGCGCCCATACCTCGTTGCCGTCGTGCGGCTTGGTGTCGGTCAGTTCGCTGGCCACCAGGGTGTCTGTCTGTGCCCACATCGGAGCCACAGACAACAGGAGAAACAGAGAGAATAGAGTCTTCTTCATACCTTGTATAATTATTGTCAGTAGACAAAGTTACTACAAAGTCAAGACAATGCAAAGGAAAGTTCCAGTTAATTTGCCCTCTACCCTGCCCCGAGTGGCGGCGGTGAGGGTGGCGGCGGTGAAAATCTGCACCTGTTTACATTCTTTAAGCCCGAATAGTTGGGCGGTTGTCGCTTTTTTGGTAATTTTGACCTATATAATTATAAAGATTAAGAATATGACATGGATTATTGTTTTGGTAGTCGTCGTACTACTCGCGTTGTGGCTCGTAGGCCAGTACAACAACCTGGTGCGCATGCGCAACAATCGTGAAAATGCTTTCGCCAACATCGATGTGCAGCTCCGTCAGCGCTATGACCTCATCCCCCAGCTGGTGGCTACCGTCAAGGGATATGCCACCCATGAGAAAGAGCTGCTGCAGCGCGTCACCGAGGCACGCACAGCCGCTATGGGAGCCACCAATATCAACGACAAGATAGCCGCCGACAACCAGCTTACCGGTGCGCTCGCCGGACTGAAGGTGCAGCTCGAGGCCTATCCCGACCTCAAGGCCAACCAGAACTTCATGCAGCTCCAGACCGAGATAGCCGACATCGAGAACAAACTGGCTGCCACCCGCCGCTTCTTCAATTCAGCTACGCGTGAGCTCAACAACGCCGTACAGGTGTTCCCTTCCAACATCATCGCCCAGATGTTCGGTTTCCACAAGGAAGTGATGTTTGAAATCCCCCAGACCGACCGTGAGGCTATGGACAAGGCCCCCGAAATCAAGTTCTGAGCCTATGCAGTATGTTGGTATGATGACGCAGATACGGCGCAACAACCTGCGCAGCGTGCTACTTCTGCTGTCTTTCCCGCTGATTATCCTTGCCACGGTGTGGGTGTTCCTCGCCATCATCCAGTCGATGGGCGCGCCACCCGCTGACGCCTATGGCAATGTGGCTGCCGAGGTAGACTACGACGCCGTCAACCGTTCCTTCGTGGCCATCGCTCCCTGGGTGGTGGGCATCGTGGGTGTGTGGTTCCTCATCGCCTACTTCGCCAACTCCTCGATGGTGCGTGCCGCTACGGGAGCCCGCCCGCTCACGCGGAGGGAGAACCCGAGGGTATACAATATCGTGGAGAACCTCTGCATGACCTGCAACATGGATATGCCCCAGATCAACATCGTCAACGACCCTCAGCTCAACGCCTTTGCCTCGGGCATCGACAAGAAGAGCTACACCGTGACCGTCACCACCGGACTGCTGCGCGTGCTCAACGACGACGAGCTGGCGGGAGTGCTGGGCCACGAGCTCACCCATATCCGCAACCGCGACACCCGTGTGCTCATCACGAGCATCGTCTTCGTGGGCATCGTCTCGACGGTGATGAGCGTAGTGATGCACATGATGTTCAACGCCATGTTCTACGGCTCTCACAGCCGCAGCCGCGACGAGAAAGGCTCGGGCGTGAGCATCATCATTGTGATGCTCGTGGGCGTGGTCTGCTGTGCCGTGGCCTACTTTTTCACCCTCATCACGCGCTTTGCCATCTCCCGCAAGCGCGAGTATATGGCCGATGCCGGTGGCGCCGAGCTCTGCGGCAATCCGCTCGCACTGGCTTCGGCACTGCGCAAGATATCTGGCGCCCCCGGCTTGCAGGGTGTGCAGCGCCAGGATGTAGCCCAGCTCTTCATTATCCATCCCCAGGCTCTCACGAGCGGCATGATGGGCTTCTTCGACTCGCTCTTCAGCACCCACCCCGATACCCGCAAGCGCATCGCGATACTCGAGCAGTTCTGAAACCACTCTTCTGCCGACAATCATCATCGAGGGAGAGACCGCCAGACGGCATGTTGCCATGGCGGTCTCTCCCTTTTTGCGTGCCCCGAGCATGAAAACAGCAGCCGTAATAAAAATATTGCCAAAAAACCAAGGTCGATTGGTGGAAAATAAGTAACTTTGTACAAACAATCTAATCAACATCATGCAGAAAAGCAAGTATTTGGTAACCAACGAGCGCGACCAGCTCTGGGGACTCACCATCAGTACGGTGGGTTATGAAGAGATAAGCAATGGTGAAGAGTATCCCACCAGCGGCCATGCTGACGGCTATTATTTTGATGTCAACAAGGGTCGTGAACTTCATGAGTATCAATTGCTCTATGTCACCCGCGGCGAGGGAGTCTTTGAGACTACCAACCAGCGACCGACCCGTCTGCGCGAGGGCGACCTCTTCCTGCTTTTCCCCCATGAGTGGCACACCTACCATCCTGGTCCACAGGGATGGAACTGTTATTGGATTGGTTTCAGCGGCCGCAATGTCGACGACCGCGTCCGTGCCGGCTTCCTTACTCCCCAACACCCCATTTACCATGTAGGTTTCTCCGATACCATCACCCGTCTCTACGACGAGGCTTACCATGCCGCCGTCCAGGAGGCAGCCTATTCGCAGCAGTTGCTGGCAGGTATAGTCAACCACCTTATAGGTTTGATGTATTCGCTCGAGCGCAATATCCTTCTGAGCAAGAACAGTGAGCACGTCGATATGATCAACCGTGCACGTTTCATCATGCGCAAGGAGGTAGAGAGCGACCTCACCGCGCAGCAGATAGCCGAACAGCTGGGCGTGAGCTACTCCAGCTTCCGCAAGCTCTTCAAGGAGTATACCGGCATCTCGCCCGCGCTCTACCAGCAGGACCTCAAGCTGCAGCGAGCCAAGGAGCTGCTCTCCACCACCGACCTCTTCGTCAAGGAGATAGCCTATATGCTCAATTTTGATTCGCCCGACTACTTCTCTTCCAAGTTCAAGCGGAAGACGGGACTCAAGCCGAGCGACTTCCGGAATATAGATAGAAAATAGAGTTATACATTAATCATAAGAATCATGAAAAGTATTTTAGACGGACGCCCTCTCCTGAAGAAGGAGATTGACCAGATAGCCGAAGTGGCTGGTTATTTGTGGCAGAATGGATGGGCTGAGCGCAATGGTGGCAACATCACTGTCAATATCAGCAAGTATGTGGATGACGAGTTGAGGCACATGCCTGCCCTCGGCGAAATCAAGCACATAGGCATCACGCTCCCCCATCTGCGTGGTTGCTACTTCTACTGCAAGGGTACCGGCAAGCGCATGCGCGACCTCGCCCGCTGGCCTATGGACAACGGCAGCGTCATCCGCATCCTCGACGACTGCGAGACCTATGTCATCATCGCCGACAATCTCGTCCAGCCTACATCAGAGTTGCCCAGCCACCTGGCCGTGCACAACCGTATGATAGAGAAGGGTTCACCCTACACCGCCACGGTTCACACCCACCCCATCGAGCTGGTGGCTATGAGTCACAACAAGAAGTTTATGGGCAAGGATGTGCTCACCAACATCCTTTGGAGCATGATTCCCGAGACCAAGGCTTTCTGTCCGTTAGGTTTGGGCGTAGTGCCTTATCAGTTGCCCGGCAGCCTCGGACTGGCAGAGGGAACTCTCGCCGAGCTCGAAGACTACGACGTGGTATTGTGGGAGAAGCACGGCGTCTTCGCCAAGGGCCTCGACGCCATGGATGCCTTCGACCAGATTGACGTACTCTCCAAGAGTGCCAAGATATACATCAATGCCAAGTGCATGGGCTACGAGCCCGATGGCATGAGCGAAGAGCAGCTCAAGGAGATGACCGTGGCATTCAATCTGCCTAAGTAGGATACAACTGAAAGCCCCAACTAAGGCCCTCCTAAAGCCCCACCCCAACCCTCCCCAAGGGGAGGGAGTCCCTTCTTACTGTGTTTAAGGCGGTTAGAAGATGCTCCTTGCCCTTGGAGGTGGTTGAGATGGGGCTTATTGTTGCTTTTCGCCCCTTGGAGAGGATTGGGGAGATGCCTCTGTTGGGCTTCTCTTTTTTTATTTTGCTCCTTTTCAGCCTGCCTTGCGCAGGTGCGGCGCTGAGGTTGGTGTCGGATATCCCTGAGATGGTTCTCGGGAATATCCGACACCAACTTTTTACGCAGAGGGCAAAGCCGTGAAAAGGAGCAACGCCTTTCCGGCTCTTATATCCATACATTGCATACCGCGGAGGGATGGTTACAACCGCCCGCGTCTATCATTGGCGGCTCGTAACGGTTGATACGTGTCCTCGTAACAATTGATACGTGACCTCGTGACTTATGGCACGAGCCCTCGTAACGGCTGATACGAGCCAACCGAGGGCGTCCCCCTTGGCGGGATAATGGACAGGAAATTGGTGGAGTGCATTATCAGAGTGAGTATAATAACATTCTCCCTTACATTTCAGTCCACTATCCTGCTGTGGGTAACGCCTTCGGCTAACCGCAACTCCTACAGAGTTGCTACACCTTATTATATATATACCCAGGGTAGCGTGCTTCGCCCGCAACCCTGGGCTGTGAGTGTAAGCCCCTCCCCAGCCCTCCC